>JACRBM010000087.1 GCA_016219275.1 Chloroflexota bacterium | reverse complement strand
GGGATTGACCCAACGAATTATTCCGAAAAAATGGTCCTCGTGGTTCACCTGCTCAAATTCATCATATTTTCAAGGAACAAATTTGAATTAAGGCAACTCAAAAATTCGGGCATTTTGGGAAATGGTTCATCACCCCAGGGTCTGGCTAACGGTCGGGTTCAGGCGCGTTGCGGCGCGCAGCGGAGCAACGTCGCCTGCAACCCGGTGTAAGCCCGCTCTCCGAGTGCATAGCCCCACGCTTGGCTTCGCATATCGGCACCTCTGCTAACACCCCGGTTGAAAAAGTGACGTGCTCCGCTTGCAACCGCGGCCGAGTATCTAACTTCCGCTTGCTCCGGGCGTGGGGATAGCGCCAAGTTGCTGCATCATACCCATGCTATCCATCTGGCCCCAATGTTCCACAAACTTGCCCCCAGCAATGCGGATGATGTCGATCACTCCAAAGGATACGCGCTTGCCGGTCGGCGGAACGCCCATAAACTCGCCCTTATGGGTGCCGGTCCAGGTCTGACGGATTACCACCTTGTCGCCTTCGGCGACAATATCGTCTATCGTGGCTTTGAAGTCTGGGAAGGCGCTGCGCAACATGGTAGTCAACTGTTTGACGCCCTCACGATCACGCGGTATTCCGGGTGGGAGTTCTTCGCGTTCAACGAAGTCGGGTGCCAAGAACTCGTCGATCCGACTCATGTTTCCCCGGTTGAAGGTTTCCTCCACCATTTGACGGACTAACGCTTTGTTCTGTTCTGTTGACATTGGTTATTCTCCTTGTCCCCTTTGGGGACTGTGTGTGTGAATGGGGTGCGATTCCTAGCGAGTCGCACCACGGTTGCAGAAACGATATGAGAGCAGTTCAGGTCTTTCGTTGAGCTCAGCAGCACGGAGAGGATCGCCTCGAACAGTTGCCAACCCAAACGCCGGATGAAGAGATCGGTCAGTTACACGCGGCTACGCCGCGTCTGCTGCAGCGAAGGGTTGACCGGCGCTCAATTTTGTAAGCGACCCGACTTGATGTCACATCGGGCTTACTAATTGAAAATAGTTTCCATCCAGATCGGCTAGCGTCGCAATCCAGGCGCCTCCCATTTCATAGGGCTCTTTTATGACCACGCCGCCGAGGGCTTTAATTCTTGCAAACTCCTCTTTGACCTGCGGGGTTTCAAAGTTGAACATCACGCGTCCAGGATCTTTTGCATTACCCCCCATGGCGGAATGCTCTAATACGGAAAAGAACCCACTTTCCAATTGCCATCCCCAAAAACCATTCGTCTCATCAACCATATCCGCTGGCTTTCCTAGAACCTTATCATAGAAGGCAGCTAACACTTTGGGTTGTTCCGTTCCGATCATGATGGAATTTAGTTTCAACATACTGAGCGCATCCTTTCTGCAAGCAAATTGGTGAAACCCAGCTGGAGAACCTGGGTCTAAGATTAGAAACAGGCAAAATGGGGTCGAGTAAATTCGAACCTGCCTATTAATAAGCTCGCCGGATTATACAGCCGATTCGAACGGAAAGGTCGGCAATTGCATTAGAAGTCTATATGGGAAAAAGTGCTTGTATTGGGATGCTTCAGTCACAACAAACCAAATTGATAGTATGCCTTCACCTCCGAATCAATAATCATTTCTGACCCAGGTCAAAAAGCGAAAAGCGGAGTTTCTCAACTCCGCTTTTCGCAATAATGTTGCAGTTCATTCGGGGCGAATGGGCTTGAACCAATCTCACTGTATTCTGCCAACTGACCCAGGGTTTATTAGATATTGAGTCAGTTATGATTGGGGCGAGACGACTTGGACTTGCTTGTTGTCAATCAAGGGATTACGGCAACATCAGGTCGGTTCATTTATTGGGTGCAGAGGCTCTATCGTATAGTTGTCAAGGTGGGAGTAGCTGTGGGTTTTGATCCCGTCCTTATATTCATAGGTACAAAGAGCCAGTCTTGCCTAGTGGCAATTGCTGTAGCAGTTGCCTTTGATTCAGCTGCTCCCTTTTTGAGTGCTTCTTGTGTAGCCTGTAGCTGAATTTGTTGTTGAGCAATTGCTGTGCTTGTGGGAGCAATTCCAATATTGCTTGCTTGCAAGGTTGCACTTCGAGATTGCACTTCAAGTTGTTTTTCTAAATTGCTTATTATGCTGGCTTCGTATTGCCGCAAAATCACATATTCGGTAGCTTGTGCCCTGCTTTGTTGTTCAGTGTTCGTCACACTCTGGACAAGCTGAAGGATAGTTACTACAAGACTGCATATGGTTACCAAGCCAATAAATCCTCCTACTGCTTCAAGTGAAGTCCTCACGGATGGTTGCTTGGAAAATCTGCTCAATTGCTTCTTGCCCATTGAATCGTCTCCTTAATCTATGCACTCGCTCATTGATCCAAATAGGTCAGGAATACTATCCAAAATTAGGACTATATTCCCACTTGCATTCCCTTGTTTGAATTCTTGGAAAGACAATAGCATTAGTGGCGAGGATAGACAATAGTACCAAAGCAATGGGAGTACCGATGGGGGATGACATGACTTGAGGTTTTGAGGCAGTTCTGCAAACCTCTTGTGTTGACAGAGGTGCTTGTCTGTAGCATCAACTCCTAACCTTCGCGGGCAAGAGTGTTCCGACCTGCTTTCCGTTCACGTTTTTCTTTCGTGCCCAGATTCTGGTTATTGTAAAAAAACCCGCAGGATTTTTGAAACCCTGCGGGTCTGCTTGTCGGGGCGAATGGACTTGAACCATCGACCTCAGCGTCCCGAACGCTGCGCGCTACCAAGCTGCGCTACGCCCCGATTGCGTCCGCATTATACGCCGATTCGCGGATTTGGCAAATGAATGCGTGTTAATTTCTTTCCACGAAGAACACAAAGGACACGAAATTTTTCTCGTCTTTTTTTGTGATCTTGGTGTCCTTCGTGGGCAATATCTCTAACCAACGCGCTCGAACCAACTCACACTTTCGATGTGGTATGTATGCGGAAACAAATCCATCGGTTGCACTTCGCGCAACCGATAGCCCGCGTCCACCAATTTGCGCGCATCCCGCGCGAGCGTCGCCGGGTCGCACGAGACGTACGCCAGCGCACGCGGCGCACACGCGATAATCGCGTCGAGCGCGCGGGGCGCGATACCGGCGCGTGGCGGATCGGCGACGACGAGATCAATCGGCGTGTCGAGTTTCGGCAACACGTCCTCGACCGCGCCGACGTGAAATTCGACATTCGATAAATCGGACGCGTTCGCGCGCGCGTCGTCCACCGCGTACGGGTTCGCTTCGATTTCGATCACTTTAGCCACGCCCTTAAGGGCGTGGCTAGCGAGTGATAAACCGAACGTGCCCACGCCGCCAAACGCATCGAGCAGCGTATCCGAGGGACGTGGCGCGAGGTATTGCTCCACGAGCGCGACCAATTTTTCTGCCATCGTCGTGTTCACTTGAAAGAACGACGCAGGCGAAATGTGAAACACGCGCCCACCCAGTTTTTCTTCCAATCCGTTTTGTCCGATCAACGCGACCGTTTCGCCGCTCGGCACTTGATACGCCACCGACACAGGTTCGTCAATTTCGAGTTCGGGCGGCTCGTCGTCATTGCCTTCGAGAATCAACAATTTCTGTCCGGTCTGGGTGCCGGCGCGCAACGTCACACCCGCAAAATCCGCGCCGGCGAATTCGAGCGCGCGAAACATTTCGTCGAGCAGTGGGTGGATGATGTGACACTCGGCAATGCGGACAAGTTGATGCGATTCGAGCGCGCGCAAGCACAAGCGCCCCTCCGCGTCGAGTTGGAATTGCGCGTTATTGCGATAGCGCCACGGCTCGGTCATGCCGATCGCGTCGCGCACCGGCGCGTCCGGCAATTTGCCGATGCGCGCGAATTGCTCGCGCACAATGTCGCGCTTGAATTCGAGTTGTGCGTCGTACGCGATGTGTTGCCACTGGCAGCCGCCGCAACCCACCTCACCCCCAACCCCCTGCGCCCCCTTCCCCCTCTCCTGACGTAATTCGTCAGGAGAGGGGGTTAGGGGGTGAGGTGCAAAATGCCGACATCGCGGCGTCACGCGCGCGGGCGAGGGCGTGACAATTTCGACGAGGCGCGCGCGCGCGAAATTCTTTTTCGCTTCGATGATTTCGGCGACGACCTCTTCGCCGGCAATCGCATACGGCACGAACACGACGCGCCCGGTTTCATCGCGCCCCATCGCTTCGCCGCCCTGGGTCATTGAATTCAATTTCAGATTGACGATTTCAGATTTCAGATTTCGCCTCGCACATTACGCATCACGGCATTCGCCATCCGCGTCCTACTTGATCACAACCATCTTCGTGTAAGGTCGCAACACTTCGGGCACGACAATCGAACCATCTTTCTGTTGATAGTTTTCCATGATCGCGATCATTGTGCGCGGTATGCCTAGACCCGATCCGTTGAGCGTGTGCGCGAATTCGGTTTTCGCGCCGGCTTCGCGGCGAAAGCGAATGTTCGCGCGGCGCGCCTGGAAATCGCCGACGTTCGAGCACGACGACACTTCGAGCCACTCGTCTTGTCCGGGCGCCCACATCTCGATATCGTACGTTTTGCGCGCGGCGAAACCGATATCGCCGGTGCACAGTATCTTTACGCGATACGGGATGCCGAGTGCGGCGCAGGTGTCTTCGGCATTTTGCCGCAACGTTTCGAGTTCCGCCGCCGAATTTTCCGGCAAACAGAATTTGTACATCTCCACTTTGTCGAATTGGAAACCGCGCTTGATGCCGCGCACATCCTTGCCCGCCGACATCGGTTCTTTGCGAAAGCACGGCGTGTACGCGACGTAATGCAACGGCAGTTTTGCCGCGTCCAGGATTTCGTCTTGGTGCAACCCAGTGATCGGCACTTCGGCGGTCGGCACGAACCACGCGTCCTTTTCGACATCGTGAAATAAATTGTCGCGGAATTTCGGCAGTTGCCCCGATCCGTAGACGACGCTCTCCTTGACCATGAACGGCGGATACACTTCGTAGTACCCCTGCGCGACGTGCAAATCGAGCAACCACTGAATCAGCGCGCGTTGCAATTTCGCGCCCGCGCCGGTAAGCACGTAAAACCGCGAGCCAGCCAGTTTGACGCCGCGTTCAAAATCCAGGATGCCGAGCGCGGGACCCAAATCCCAGTGTGCCTTGGGCGCGAAATCGAATTCGCGCGGCGCGCCGACGGCACGCAGAATCACATTCTCGCTGTCGTCTTTGCCGAAGGGCACATCGTCGTCCGGGATGTTGGGTACTTGCGCGACCAGGTCGTTCAGACGCGTATCCGCTTCGCCCACGGTTTTTTCGAGGGTCTCGATATGCACGTTGATTTCGCGCACTTGTGCTTTGCGCGCTTCACGCTCCGCATCGTCTTTCATTCTGCCGATTTCTTTCGACGCAGTGTTGCGTTGCGCGCGGAGCGCTTCGAGTTCCGCGAGCGCGGTTCGTCGCGTCGTGTCCGCGTCGAGAATCGCGTCCACCATCGCGGCGTCGCCCCCGCGACGATTCAGCGAATCGCGCACACGATCGGGTTGTTCGCGGATAATGCGTAGGTCAAACATCAGGTCCTCCTGTGATTCGGTTTCCCTCAGTTCCCTTATTTCCCTTTTTTCCGTCCAACGGGAACTGAGGGAAATAAAGGAACTGAGGGAAATGAGAGAACTACGGGAACTGCGGGAACCGGTAAAATGAAAATCCTCTCCACCCCAAAGGGCGAGAGGATTCGCGGTGCCACCTTTTTTATTACGCATTATGCAATACGTAATATCTTATTATCGCGATAACGGTGCGTGCCGGTTGAACTCGTCGTTCACAACTCGAGAGTGGATTTCCGCATCGTTTCGTATCGCTTTGCACCAGCCAGCGACTCGCTGAAAGCGAACCGATGCGTACTTGTCTCTGTCGTCGTCGTTCTGCGATTCAGTTGCGGCGATTCTAGCACGGTTAGGAATAGGTGTCAAGCGCGATTTACTGCAACAACGGCGTGAGGTGCTGCGCGAGTTCCGCTTCGGTCATTACGCCTTCGACGCGATACGCGACGATGCCGCGCGTGTCAATCACATAGACCCAGGGTTCGGTCGTTAAACCGAACGCGCGCATCGCCGGATCGAGTTGCCAGTTGTTGCCCGCCGGGTTCGGCATCCCGGTGTAGACTTCGACGTGCACGAAATTCGCGCGCGCGCCGTACTCTTTTTCGAGCGCGTCCGCGATGTCGTACGCCGGCGCGCAGAAACGCGTTCGGCAAAACGCCGGCGTCGCAAACAACAGTACGGTCGGCTTGCCGCTCGCGAGGGCTTGCGCCAGGGTCAAACGATAGAATGCTGGGTTGGATTTTGGCGCGGACGAGAGCAAACTCAAATCGCCGTTCACGTCTTTCGCTGTACGCGTATTCAACGCAGGCGCGGGCTTGCCCACTTTGAGTGTCGGTGAATCGGCGAGTACCTTGAAGCCAATTCGCTTGCTCGCGGTCGTGCCGTCGCTCAAGCGCGCGGTCACTTGTACGCTCCAATCACCGGCGCGCGTAAATTCGCGTTCGTGCGCGTAAATCGTCGTCGTGCCATCGGACGTTTCGATGCGCGTGGCGTCCGCCGAGGATTCGGCGACCGGCGACGTTGCGTTGCTCACGTCGAAATATTGGAATTGGACTTGCGCGTCGTGCACCATGCCTTGCTTCGAAATCAAACCGACCGCAAAGCGATTCCAACCCAGGACGATCTCGGAAGGTACGAGCACTACTTGCAATGAATCGGGTGAATCTGTGGGTGTTCTTTGCGTGACCAGCCGGTCGAAGACAGCGTAGCCGACCAGGATCGCGATAAAAATAAAGAACGGCAATATTTTTTTGAGCATCTATTAGATCGCGTTCGGGTCGCGCAAAAAACGAAGCAGCGTGACGATCATGATTTTGAAATCGAGCCACAGCGACCAATGCTCGACGTAGTACAGATCGTACTTGGTGCGTTCCCAAATGGATGTGTCGCCGCGCAAACCGTTGACCTGCGCCCAACCGGTGATGCCGGCTTTTTCGCGATGACGTTCCATATAGCGCGGTACCATTTGCCGGAATTGTTCGACGAAGACCGGGCGCTCCGGTCGCGGACCGACCAGACTCATGTGACCCAGGAACACGTTGATGAACTGCGGCAATTCGTCGAGCGAGTACCGGCGCAGAAACGCCCCGACGCGCGTGCGCCGCGGGTCGTCTTGTTTCGCCCACACCGGTCCGGTCGTGTCTTCCGCGCCCACGCGCATCGAGCGAAATTTCAAGCACGGGAATGGTTTGGCGTCGAGTCCCATTCGCTCTTGCCAGTACATCGCCGGACCGCGCGAATCGAATTTGACGAGCAGCGCGATGAAGAACATCATCGGCGAAATGAACACGAGCACAATCGCGCTGATCAAAATATCCACGATGCGTTTCACCGTCAAGCGCCAGCCGCGCATCGCGACATCGCGCATCGTGAGTAGCGGCAAGCCGTTGAGATCGCCGATGTTCACTTCGGATGCCATCAGTTGGAACACATCGGGAAACACTTTGATACTGACGCGCCCGTCTTCGCAACGCGAAATCACGGAGAGCAAATCCTGGTGGCTCGACTCCGGCAACGCGATAATGACTTCATCAACGCGATGCGTTTCGACGACCGCGCCCAGTTCCTCGACCTTGCCGATGACCGGCAAGCCGAGCACCGATTGACCGACGCGCTCATCGTCCAGGACGCCGATCAGGCGATAGCCCAACTGGGGCGACACGCGAATTTTCTCAAAGATGATTTGCCCCGCTTCACCCGCGCCGACGAGCAACACGCGCGATTCGCCCCACCCGCGCGCGTGCAACATCGAACGCGTTGTGTGATGCGCGATGCGCCCCAATCCGATCAGCACGAGCGCGCACGCCCAAAAATAGACGATCATCATCCGGGGATAATCAATATCGTTACGATAGACGAACGCGGTCAGCGCCGTGCCAACGATGACGCCAATCGAGACGGCGGAGAACACCGCGTAGAGTTCGTCGAGGCGCGTGACGCCGCGTTGCAGGTGATACAATTTGTAGAAAAAGAACACGAGGTTGAGCGCGACGACGCTGAGGAGCATCATGCCGACGTAACTCGCGAACGGCGGCACGACCGCGTTCGGCGTCGTTTCGCGCGGGCGCAGCATGTACGCGAGAAAGAACGCGAGGCACGTCATGGTCACGTCGGTCGCGAGGAGCGTGGCGGTAAAAAAGACTTGTGCGTGGCGTTTCATGCTCGTAGCTCCGCGCGATTCGGCGAGGACGGCAGGGGGTGCATCATTTCGCGCACGAGTGTGCGCCCGCCTTTGAACGCGAGTCCGAGCACGATGAGCCAATGGATCAGGAACGGCGTCGTCGCGCGATAATGTTTGCGATAAAAAAAATAACCGGCGCGCCAAAATTCATACTGGGCGCGCGCCGACTGCTTACTCGATTCGCGTTTGTAATGCAACACCGTCACCGCCGGATTGTAGACCACGCGCCAGCCCTGGCGTTTGATGCGCAGCGCCAGGTCGAGGTCTTCGCCGTACATGAAATACAATTCGTCGAGCAAGCCGACTTGAAGCAAGGCGACCGTTCGCATCAGCATAAACGCGCCGACGACCGAATCCACTTCCGCCATTTGGTTTTCGTCGAGATACGTGAGATTGTAACGCCCAAAGCGCGGGTCTTTGGGAAATAATCGCGTCAGACCGAGCACATGATAGATCGAAAGTTCCGGCGTGGGAAAACTGCGGCGACACGCGAGATCGAGCTGACCGCTTGCCATCACGAGTTTGGGACCGGCAATGCCGACTTGAGGATGCGCGTGCATAAACGCGCTCATCTGCGCGAGCGCGTCCGGCGGCACGACGGTATCGGGATTGAGCAAGAGCATGTACGGCGGCGCGGGGTCGCGCGCGAGAATCGCGCGCAAGCCGAGGTTGTTGGCGTACGAGTACCCGCCGTTCTGGTCGCTCACGATGAGATGAATGTTCGGGAATTCCGCGCGCACCATCGCGGCGCTCCCGTCCCTGGAGCAATTGTCCACCACGTAGGTTTCAAATTCAACGCCGCGATTTTCGGCAAGCGATTGCAGACAATCGCGCAAGCGCTCCCGCGTGTTGTAGCTGACGATCACAATTCCCAAATCCATCACGCTGGCGATTCTAGCACAATCTTAATGGCGGGTCAAAAATAAATGCCACGCGGATGGCAGATGAGCCATCCGCGTTGGTTGTGATGTGCGTCCGCGAAGTACACTTCAATAACAAGGATGCGTGTGAGGGAGGCGCACCAGCGTTTTCCAATCGAACGGTGATTCATCCTTGCAAAGGTTTGAAGGCGTTCTTCGCTCGGATTCGAATTTGTGGTCGTTGCGCGATTCCCCGGATACGTGATGGATAACCTTCGCAAAGATGGGCTGAACAACTGCTCATGGCAGAGCCGCAATGATCTTCCGATATTCATCCTCTGTGAACGCGCGCAGCGTCTCGGTGCGAACGTTGCCTAGCGCACCAATCGCGAGAGCCAGCTTGGCGGTGGTCTCGTCGTCGGGCGCTTCGGCGATGACGACCGCGTCATACTGCCCCATCACCAAGTACCACTGTTTCAACTCCGCGCCCATTGCTTTGAATGCTTTTTTTGCCGCGTCGAGCCGCGCCGGACTATCCTTGATATTCTGGGCGCCTTGTTGCGTGTAACGCACCATTATGATGTAGGTAGCCATGGTCTTGTCTCCTTTCTTTATTCCTGGGCGCCTCCCTCAATACCTTGCCGCATTGTGACCAGAGAATTTCGGTGAACGTACCACGCGACTGGGTCAATCGCCCAAGCCGTTGGTTCAACGCTTTTCAACCCGGAACGACGTAACCTGATCGTTCATGCTGTACGGTCCCAGGTAACTCTTGCTGAGATTTGGATTGTCATCGTCAACTCGCACGCAATCCGTTTGACCTCCGTGCATGCAGATCACCACGCGCACATTCGCGCCGACCTTGACCGATGACAGAGTATCGTTGGGAATTCCCATCTGCTCGGCGTTGTCGTATCTACCAATGTCTTTGACGACGCACTGACCTTTATAATCCCAGTCCACGAAGAATGCGGCTTGATCGGGACCGGGCGTGCAGTACTGAATTGCCGTCGCGATGAAATGACCGCGCTGGTCATTATACACGTCGAATTGTCCGTACTTGCCGGAGGATTGGAGCGACGCGAGATGTCCAAACCCGACACTCTGCACGCGCCAATCTCGCCAGATGATTCCAAAGCCATCCGTTTGAACGACCGGGTCGGCAAACAGAATTTTGTCCGGTTCGGAAGACGCGACCGAACGGTCCAACCACGCACATTGCCCAGCTTGGAAACTCCCAATGTACTCGCGCTGATATCCTGCTCGATAAGTCGCTTTGTCAAACGCGATCTGCAATTGGGGCTTGGGCAAAAAAGGTGAACTCGAAAGATACGTGAATACCAGGTTATCACCTCCGCGACAGACCAGAGGATAACTTTTTACCGGAGGAGCTGTGCTGGCGCGTAAGGTTGGAGGATTCACGGTTAGCCCGGATTGTTTTACGCCGGCTTGGGCGGATTGCGCTCGGCACTGTTTGAGCTGTTCGGCGTCATCAACCGCCTCGTTCAGTCGTCCAACGCAGTAGGCAAGCGCGTCATAGACTTCTTTGGCATGTTCACTGCTTTGCGCCATTCGAACAGGATTGCGCTCCATGTACGCTTTCAGGTACAGCGCCGCGTCCACACAGTTCGTTGGGTAGAAATTGTAAGCGCGATTAAACAATTCATCGTCGGATAAACCACTCTGGGCATACACCGTGACGCGCGGCAAGAGCAGAACGAATCCAACGACCACCACCCC
This sequence comes from Chloroflexota bacterium, assembly GCA_016219275.1. Classification (NCBI taxonomy): domain Bacteria; kingdom Bacillati; phylum Chloroflexota; species Chloroflexota bacterium. The sequence goes on along the minus strand of JACRBM010000087.1, from coordinate 8,209 downwards.
TCCGGCGAGAACACCTTTGAGGAAACTCCTGAGGTGCTCCACTCGGAAAGCGATCCTTTTCATCTCTCCCTCCTCTCCAGAGTCGCGACTCGCGCGAGACCTGGACGTTGGCGACACGAAATCCAATTCACACAATCGGAAGGACAAACACGCGAGTTTACTTGCCCAAAGTAGGCGCGGCGCTCGGTAGAGATGGAGTGCTGGTAGTCAATGGTTTCAAGATCGGGATGGCAGAGGGGTTGGGAGCAGACACAAGGTCTGGGCTGGTCAAATAAATCCGCGCGTCCTGAACGGCGACTTCGTCACGATCCACAATCGTGGCAAACATCAAGATGACACCCAGCACGGCGAGGATGATGCCGGGCGACGCGCTCTTGAGAGAAAAATCCATCGCGGACCATTTGCCCGCAATTTCCGAAAGCGGTTCTTGCAGTTTGCCGAGAATGAAAGACGCGCCGACCAAAGCCAGGATCATGCCGGTGGTAAAGCCAAGATAGCGTAGCCACAGATTGGAAATGAGCGACACGCCGGCTTGATGATACCGACGCACCACGACGTACGCCTCCAGGGTCGTCAGGTACTCCAATTTACGCGCCGCCATTTGTTCCTCGGTGGACATGCTTTCCTGGATAGGAGACGCGCTGCCGGGTGAGCGCAATTCAATGTCGGGGATTTGCAGGATATTCCAGTTCAGGTACGCCAACTGGATAAACGTCGTGACGAAGAAGAAAATAGTCAGCCCAACCAGAATACCCGTCATCGTCGGCAGAAGCCGTTCCTGCCAATCGTGGGACGATCTTTTCGTCTGTGCCGATGTTTCACTCGTGGAGGAAGTCGAGGTTTCGGAAGGGATCGAACTCGGTGGTTGGGATGCCATAGTTGCTCCTTTGCATCTTGGCTCAACCGTGACCTGGAAAGAGGACCTATCGAAACGATGTGACTTGGCGCAATGCGACGCCAGGATCCGGCACTACACTTATCATACACCCGATTTGCGTGATGTCAATAAGTAGACCCAGGTGTTTACATCTCTGAATCGGCATCGCATGAATTTCACGCTTCGTGTGGCGCGTGTCGCGCTTGGCGCCGAAACTGGATCGCGTGGACTGGCGTGGCGAGCAGGTTGCCCGCCCGCTTCGCGCGCGAAGACACTTTGTGTAAATATCAGAGGAACGCGCGTTGCCAAAAACAATTTTTCGCGGTAAACTGCGCTCATGAAAAAACTTGCGCCTCTTTTCATGTGCCTCGCGATTTTGTTGGTCGCGTGTAGCGCTCCGGCGACCCCGCCGCCGGAACCTTCCCCCACCATCGCGATCAACGCGTTCCCGACGAGCGCGCCAACCATCGCCCCCGTGCCGCCAACCGCGCCAGCCACCGCTGCGCGGACGCCGCAACCGTCGCCCCAGGTCGCAGTGAACACACCACTCGTTACCGTCATCGTCACGCCCGTGCGCCTGCCGACTGGCGCAGTCACGCCGTCCATCGTGCCGCCGACACCGAGCGCGGTTGGCAACGCGCTCAAGAAAACCCAAGCCGCGCAGATTTATCGTGTGACGTTGGGGGTAAACGTCAAATCCGGCAATACACCGTTCGCGCTCAATCTCAAAGGCGAAGTGGCTGGGAGCGACACGCATTATGCGTACCAACTCGGCAACGAACAAATCGAACTGACGACGATGCAAGGCAAATACTATGTCAAAGGCGCGCGCAGTCTGGGTCTGCCGACCACGACCAAGTGGTACATCGTCACGCCCGATCTCGCCGACGCGGCGCGTCCGCCGTTCACGCCGGACGATGTGCTCGACGATTTCACGCAACAAGCCGGCGCGGCGATCTATCAAGCCGCCGCGCGCGAACAACTCGACGGACAGAATTGCCAGGTGTGGCGCGCGACGCCGAAAAATTTCAACGAGACCGGGATTGGCAATTTGCTCGGCGCGGGATTGGAGACGAGTCCGTTCGGCGTGCTCGACCAAGCCGAAGTCAAGTTGTGGGTGTGCGATGACGGCATCGCGCATCAATTGAGCATTCAGGTAGACGCGCACAACACGCGTCGCGCGACTGAAAAGGGTTCGGCGCAATTGACGTTGCGCTTGCAAGATATTGGCAACAGCGCGATCAAGATCGGCGCGCCCGTCGGCGCGGAACCGTACCAACTGCGTGTGCCAACACCGTGATATTGAAACCAACCAACTGAGGAGGAAATTATGAGCGCCCAATCTGTAAGCAATCAACCACCCAACGCGCCGCCGCCGGAAGATTTACCGGCAGCAGAGCGCATCACGCCCGCGCCCAAACCCCAATCGCGTTCGCGATTATTTATGGGCATCGCCGCGGGTTGTCTCGTCGTGGTGTGTTTGTGCTGCGTTGGCAGCGCCGTCGCGATCACCCAACTACCCGCATTGGGAGAACCGATCATCAACGTGTTGGGAGACGTACTGCCCGAACCAGTCCGCGCGTTGATCGCGCAAACGACGCCGACGCGCGCGCCCATCGTTGCGCCGACGCGAGGAATCGGCTTGCCCCCCGCGACCGGCATCGCGCCGATTGCCAAGCCGTCAGTCGTCACGCAACCCACGCGTCAAGCGCAACCCACAACGCAAGCGCAACCAACTACCGGCGGCGGACAAGCGGTCATCGGCAATCCGTTCGCGGATGCCGCGGCAAAAGCAAAGTCCGCGCAAAAGTACCGCATCGAATCGAGTTTTCTCATCGGTTCGACGACGAACGGCAAATACGAAGAGCAGCCCTTTATGGATATGAAGGGCATGGTGGACGGCAAAAATTCCCAGTTCGAAATCAAAGGCGCGCTGATGGGCATGCTGTCCGGTGGTGGCGCGCTCGAAGTGATGCAAGTGGATGGCAAATCGTACATGCGCGGTATGTCGTTCATGGGCATGGATCCAAAAACGTGGTACATCCAAAAAGACTCGTCCACCACCGCGAGCGCCGACGCGTTTGCCAAGCCGGATTACTTTGATAACTTGACGAACAGCGCCAAAGCCGGCGAAATCAAAAAAGTTCGCAGTGAATCGGTGGACGGGCAATCGTGCGATGTGTACCTGTACGATTACAAGTCCATGCAGAATTCCGCCTTTACGGCTTTGATGGGTTCGGCGAAAGACAAGGAAGATTTCTCCGCAGTGGACAAGGGCGAGATGTTCATCTGGCTCTGCGGCGACGGCTACGTCCACAAGTTCACGTTCGATTTCCAAGCGCACAACGCCAAAGACCCGAATGAAAAAGGCGCGCTGAAAATGAACGGGCACATGTGGGATTTCAATAACGCCGCGATCAAAATCACCGCACCGGCGAACGCCAAACCGTTCCCCGGTCAATAAAAATGTAGAGACGACCCAGCGGGTCGTCTCTTTTTTTTCGAGCGCCGTCAGAATCCAGGTTTCTTCAAGAAACCTGGATTCTCTTCCGTTACTGCGTCACACCGGTAAACCGGAATCCATCAATCAACAACGCCGGCATTCGCCGCGACGCGTTGCTCCAATCGTTGTATGCGAGTTTCGTCTCACGGCTGATCGCGCGTACATGATTCAACGCGTCGAGATAGCTCGTCGTGAAGCGCAGGTTCTTGAGCGGACGCGTCACCTCGCCGTTCTCGATGAGGAACGTGCCGTCGCGCGTCATCCCAGTGATAAGCAGTTTGAGCGGATGCACTGGACGCGTGTACCAAAAGCGCGTGACCCAGATGCCGCGCGCGACGTTCTTGATGAGTTCGCGTTTCGGCGTGTTGCCCGCCGCCATCTGCAAGTGCATCGCCATCGGTCCCATCGAGTTCGGCGCGGGCAGCGAATGCCCGGTCGAAGTTTTGCCCTCGCGTTGCGCGGTCAGCGTATCGTACACCACGCCGCGCGCGATGCCGTCCTCGATGAGCATCACTTTTTGGCGCGGCACACCTTCAAAATCGAAGGGCAACGCGATCAGGTCCGACGCCGTGCCGTCATCCCACAGCGTTACGTTCTCGCCCATCACGCGCTCGCCCAGCTTGCCTTTCATAAACGATCGCTCTTCTTGCACCGCGAGCGCGGAGAACGCGAGGAACGCGGAAAAATTCAGAATGTCTTCGACCGCGTGCTCTTCGAGCAAAACCGTGTACTCGCCCGGCTCGATGGTTTGCGGGTTGCGCGATTTCAACGCCTTGTCAATCGCTTCGTCCGCGAGCGCGTCCGGGTTGATCGTGCTCGCGTCCGCGCTCGTGTGTGCGGCATACCCCGACCCGGTATCCGCCATCATCACCGTGTTGAGGTCGGCGACCGTCCCAGGATGATACGCGAACACGCCGAGCGAATTCGCCGCCGCGATTTCGAACGCGGTCGTACTGAACGCGCCTGCGGCGACTACGTTTTTCGCTTTCGCTTTTTTGCAAAACACGTTCACGATCTGGGCGCGCTGTTCCGGCGAGTAGTTCGCGGTGCGCTCGACAAATGCCTGGACGGTTTGCGCCGGTTGCGGCGCGGGGAGTGATTGGAAATCTGGATTCTCGCGTTGCAGCTGCGCGATGGCGCGCGCGGTATCCAGCGTGCGCTTGAGCGCCTCTGGCTCAAGATCGTTCGACGACGCGACGCCGATCTTTTTGCCGTACACGACGCGAATCCGCACGTCGGTGTTCGTCTCGGCAACATTTTGGTGAATTTGCGAATTCGCAAAACGCGTCAGCGCGGAATCGGTGCCGGTAAAAACCACTTCGGTTTGATCGGCGTGGGACATGCCGAGAATTTGTTGTGTAAGTTCGCGGACTTTATCAATGCCTAGCATAGTGACTCCAATCGAGTTCCCTCATTTCCTTCATTTCCCTTCGTTCCATTTCATACAGGAAATACGGGAAAAGAAGGAAATGAGGGAAATTATTTGACGACTCCCACCCGCACATTGCGAAACCGCGCGGGCGACGTGCCGTGCCCGGTGTGCGCGATCTGCGGCGGTTGTCCCTTGCCGCAATTCGGCGTACCCCACACAACCCAGGATGCTTCGTTGCCGACCGCGTCGCACGCGTTCCAAAATTCCGGCGTGATGCCGGTGTACGTCGCGTTCTTGAGCATTCGCGTTTTCTTGCCGCCCTTGATCTCCCACGCCAGCTCGGTGCCGAATTGAAAATTGAGCCGCTTGTCGTCAATGCTCCACGAACGATTCGTCTCCATCCAAATCCCGTCGTCCGTGTCCGCGATCAGATCCGCGACCGCCCACGTGCCGGGCATCAGACTGACGTTCGTCATTCGCACGATGGGCGTGCGACTCCACCCGTCCGCGCGCATCGTCCCGTTCGACTGACCCAGTTTCAATTCTTGCGCGGTCTCGCGGCTCGTGAGATAGCCAACAAAAATTCCGTTTCGTACAATCTCGGTCTTTTGCGCGGGCACGCCTTCGTCGTCGTAGCCGAACGTGCCCAGCCCGCCGACAATCGTCGCGTCGGCGGTGATATTGACGACTTCGGAGCCGTAGCGAAAGCGTCCCAGTTTTTCCGGCGTGAGGAACGACGTGCCGGCGTAGGCGGCTTCACTGCCCAGCACGCGATCCAACTCGATCGGATGTCCGCACGATTCGTGAACCTGCAACGCGAGTTGCGACGAATCGAGAATGATCGTCGCCGCGTCGTAACTGGGGCACGCATCGGCTTTGAGCAACGCGACCGCTTCCTCGCCGACGCGCGCCGCGTTCTCGGCGAGTTTTTGTTCGAGGACGAACTCGTACCCGCGCGTTACCTGGTTGCGTCCGCCGGCGTTCGGGTACGAACGCACTTGCACTTCGCCGGTTTGCAAATCGGTCGCCAGCGCGACGATGCCGCAACCGCTCTCGACGAGTTCCTGGTCAATCAAACTGTCTTCGGTGGACGCGAAAATTTTATTCTCGCGGACGAACGCCATCTCGGCGCGCGCGACCTTGACGCCGGGCACGCGGCGCATTTCCGCGTCCGCTTTAAGCAGCAGATCAATTTTTTGCGCCATCGAAACGGTGAACGGATCAATCTTGATCGGCGTGACGTACGATCCTTGCACCGAGATGGGTGCGCCAATGTTCACGTCGCGCGATTTGCCCATCGCGCTTGCGCGCGCAATCGCAATCGCTTGTGCGACGATGCGGTCCATCTCTTTGCCTTCGAGGCGCGAACTCGATGCGAAACCCCACGCGCCGTTCACGATCACGCGCACGCCAAACCCTTGCGTCTCGTCTTGCTCCAATCCTTCGACCTTGCCATTCTTGACGGCGATGCGCTGCACATCGCGTTTGACGATGCGCACGTCCGCGTAACTTGCGCCGCGCATCTGCGCCATATTCAACGCGCGTCCGGTCAGGTCCTTCATTCCGCCTCCCTTGCCAGAAATCAGTGTTCAGTGTTCAGTCACCGAACACTGGACACTGAACACTGAATACTGTTTACTGTTTACTTTTCGCCGCCAGTCGTTCCCTAAACCGCGCGTCGTCAATCACCGCGCGCATGTGCGTGCCTTCGCCGATCATTTCCTGGTCGTCCCATGCCTCGACCTTGAACGTCACGCGTCGTCCTTCGACCGCGAGTAGCTCGGCGCGCGCGCGCACGGTCATCCCAACCGGCGTCGCGGCGAGATGCTTGACATTCACCTCGACGCCGACGGACGTTTGCCCCGGCGCAAGGCAAGGTTGCATTGCGGTCGCGCCGGCGTTCTCCATCAACGCGATCATCGCGGGAGTCGCGTACGCGGGCACAAAGCCACTGCCGTACACCGCCGCGGTCTGCGCGTCGGTGACAACCTGGGATGATTCGCCCGCCAAACCGGGTTTCAGTTCTGGCATCGTTCCACCTCGCAACAGAATGGAAAACGACTGGGCGCGTCGTCGTGTCCAGTCGTCAGCATTCTAACAGAAAACCCGGATTGTCACAAACCGGTAGAGAACGCTTGCTGTAGCGTTCCTGCGCTGAAATGGAACGGAGCAGTGTCCGTTGCCTACGCAGGTGACGCGCGTCACTGCGATTGAGGACGATTGGCACTGGTCGCGCGAAGGCATCGTGGTAAAATGGTGAAAGTCGCCAAGAAGGAGCATGAGATGAAAACGATTTTGATTTCGATGTTGATGTTGTTTGCATTCGCGCTCACCGCGTGCGCGCAAAAGCCGGCACTGACACCCGCGCTCGTGTCGCCGGCAGTCGAAGAGGATTTGGACGCGCGTGGATTTGTGAACAGCGCGGACGGTAAATTGCGCGTGAGCGGCAAGGGACCGTTCTTGCTCGCGTTGAATCGCATGAGCAATCCGCCCGCCGCGCCGGCGGGCTGGGAATTCGCGGGACCCGTGTTCGACATCACCGCGCGCGATCGGCAACAACGCCCGGTGCGTCAATTCGCCGCGCCGCTCGCGTTGCGTTTCGACATCGCGGAAAATCGTCCGTTGACCATTTTGGTGCACACCGAATCCGGTTGGCAAGTTGTGCCAAGTGAAATTGACGCAGAAGGTAAACTGACCGCGAACGTGGATCACCTGACGCCGTACACCATCGGTGCGCCGGCATCGGCGGGCAACGCGCGCGGTTCGATCACACGCGTGCCGACGATCACACCCGGCGCGCGCGTGACCGTGACTGCTGTGCCCGCTTCGTCGAGTGACGCGGCAAGCGCGCTCAAGATCGCGGCGGAAGCGTTGAAACAAAAGACGGTCAAGATTACCGGTGCGGCAGGATACACGGGTGGATTGTACGTCGCCGTGCCGTCCGTGTTACAGAACGCGCTCGGTTCCGCGTTGGGCGCGGGCGGGACGGCGTACTATGGTTTCTACAACGCGGTCAACGAAGTCGTCACGGTCAACGCGAGTGGTTCACGTGGCGCAACATCCGGCGCGCTCTCGCTGCTCGTCGAACCCAAGACCGCGATGCCGACGAGCGCGGACGATGCGAAGAAACAACTCGCCGCGTTGTTTCCCGGCGTGACCGCGACGTTGACACAATCGCAACAAAGCAGTTTCGTTTTCTACGGTGTGAGCGGCAACACCGCGTACTCGCTGGGGTACGTTTCGTACAACGGCGTGCCCCTGGCGTACGCGATGATGGGCACTGGGAGTTACATGTCGCTCGTGCCAAAGTGATCCCCACCCTAACCCTGGGCTGATGAACGAATGCTCAAGTAGTTGCGGGAAGTTGATCCCGTTTTTGTTCCGCAATCTTTAACAATTTTATCCGCTGGCGTCGTTGGGCTTGCACCGACTTGCCGAGTTTTTCCTGACACCACGC